>NZ_JBFRYB010000003.1 GCF_040892595.1 Zhongshania sp. R06B22
TGTCGTCGCCTGGGAAGTCGTACATATCGAGCAGCTCACGCAGCTCCATTTCTACCAACTCAAGCATTTCATTGTATTCTTCGCTGCCTACACCGCCGCAATCTTCTGCAAGCAAGTCTGCCTTATTCAGGAATACAATAATGTAAGGTACGCCAACCTGACGTGACAGCAGGATGTGCTCACGAGTCTGAGGCATAGGGCCGTCAGTCGCGCCACATACCAAAATAGCGCCGTCCATCTGTGCAGCACCAGTAATCATGTTCTTAACGTAGTCAGCGTGACCTGGGCAGTCTACGTGTGCGTAGTGACGCTTGCTTGAGTCATACTCAACGTGCGACGTCGCAATTGTAATACCGCGCTCACGCTCTTCCGGTGCGTTATCGATACCATCAAACGCCACTGCCTTACCACCAAACACCTCTGCACATACGCGCGTCAGTGCTGCGGTCAGCGTGGTTTTACCATGGTCAACGTGACCGATGGTGCCCACATTCAAATGGGGCTTATTACGTTCAAACTTTTCCTTAGCCACGGTTCATTCCTCGCATAAAGGTTATTAAAAATTAAGCTCTGTTCTTAGCCATGATTTCTTCGGCAACATTACGCGGCGCTTCGAAATACTTTTCAAACTCCATCGTAAATGTTGCGCGACCCTGGGTTGCGCTGCGCAGATCGGTTGCATAACCGAACATCTCTGCCAACGGCACTTGTGCATTAATCACCTTGCCGGACACACACTCATCCATACCAAGAATTATGCCGCGACGGCGGTTTAAATCACCGACCACATCACCCATATTCTCTTCGGGCGTGATAATTTCTACTTTCATAACCGGCTCTAGCAGTACTGCACCACCAACTTGCGCCAGTCTTTTTGTCGCCATCGACGCCGCCACTTTGAACGCCATCTCATTTGAGTCAACATCATGGTAGGAGCCATCGTAAGCGGTGGCTTTTAAGCCGAGCAGCGGATAGCCGGCCAGCACGCCGTTTTGCATTTGCTCGGCAATTCCCTTTTCGATTGCCGGAATATATTCTTTTGGAACAACGCCGCCAACGATTTCGCTGACAAACTGGAGCCCCTCTGCATTCGCATCCTCGCCCGGCTCAAAACGAATCCAAACGTGACCGAACTGACCTCGACCACCCGACTGACGAACAAACTTACCTTCAATCTCGCAGGTATTGCGAATAGCTTCGCGATAGGCGACCTGAGGCTTACCAATGTTTGCCTCAACGCCAAACTCGCGCCGCATACGGTCAACCAAGATATCGAGATGGAGTTCGCCCATCCCAGAAATAATGCACTGACCTGTCTCTTCGTCGGTTTTAACCCGGAAAGAGGGATCTTCTTGCGCAAGCTTACCGAGCGCAATACCCATCTTCTCTTGATCGGCTTTCGTTCTTGGCTCAACAGCCACAGAAATCACCGGCTCAGGGAATTCCATACGCTCTAAAATGATGACGTTATTCGGATCACACAGGGTATCCCCGGTGGTGACATCTTTGAGACCAATAGCCGCCGCGATATCACCCGCCAACACTTCTTTAATTTCTTGACGGTCGTTCGCGTGCATCTGCACCATACGCCCGACGCGTTCTTTTTTACCCTTAACGGAATTGATCACCGCAGTACCACTTTCCAACTTACCGGAATAGACACGGAAGAAGGTTAAGGTACCAACAAACGGATCGGTCGCTATCTTAAATGCCAAGGCCGCAAACGGCGCTTCGTCATCAGCCACCCGCGTAGCGGGGGTTTCGTTCTTATCGTCAAGAGTGCCTTCAATCGCCTTAACTTCGGCAGGTGACGGCATGTATTCAATCACCCCATCGAGCACCGCTTGAACGCCTTTGTTTTTAAACGCAGACCCACCAAACACTGGAATGATTTCGTTCGCCAGCGTGCGCTTGCGGATCCCCGCTTTAATTTCTTCCTCACTCAGCTCTTCGCCCTCGAGGTACTTCTCCATCAATTCATCGCTAGACTCTGCGGCAGCCTCAACCATGAATTCACGCATCTTCTCGCACAGAGCCAACATCTCAGCAGGAATTTCCTCATATACAAAGGTCATCCCCTGATCAGCTTCACTCCAAATAATGGCTTTCATTTTAACAAGATCGACTACACCGCGAAATTCTTCTTCGCTGCCAATAGTCATCTGCATCGGCACTGCATTTGCGCCCAAACGAACGCGGAGCTGCGCAATGACACGCTCAAAATCCGCACCAGCACGATCCATCTTATTGACGAACACCATGCGTGGAACTTCATACTTATTTGCTTGACGCCAAACAGTTTCAGTCTGCGGCTGCACGCCCGAAGAACCGCAAAGCACCACCACGGCACCATCGAGAACCCTCAGCGAACGCTCTACCTCAATAGTGAAGTCAACGTGGCCAGGGGTGTCGATAATATTGACGCGATGCTGCTCAAACTGCTGCTGCATTCCAGCCCAGAAGCACGTGGTAGCAGCAGAAGTAATGGTAATACCACGCTCCTGCTCCTGCTCCATCCAATCCATAGTCGCCGCACCGTCATGCACTTCACCAATCTTATGAGATAGGCCGGTGTAGAACAGCACTCGTTCGGTAGTTGTTGTTTTGCCCGCGTCTACGTGGGCACAAATACCGATATTGCGATATCTGGAAATTGGCGTTTTACGTGCCACAATGCTCCCCTGGGTATGGATTCAATAGCACCGTTTTAGAAACGGTAATGAGAGAACGCTTTGTTAGCTTCTGCCATGCGATGCACGTCTTCACGCTTTTTAACTGCAGAGCCTTTGCCCTGCGATGCATCGATGATCTCACCAGCCAAACGCTGACGCATAGACTTCTCGCCACGACCACGTGAATAGTCAACCAACCAGCGCATAGCAAGCGCCGTACGGCGACTTGGACGAACTTCTACTGGGACCTGATAAGTGGCACCACCAACACGGCGAGACTTAACCTCTACCATGGGAGCGATATTTTCTAAGGCGCTATCGAAGGCCTCAAGAGGGTCTGTATTCAACCGCTCTTTAACGATGTCCAAAGCACCATATACGATGGTCTCTGCGACTGATTTCTTGCCACTTACCATTACGTGGTTCATGAACTTAGCCAGTGTCAGGTTACCGAATTTTGGATCCGGCAGTATTTCCCGCTTGGCGGCGACGCGTCTTCTTGGCATAACTCTATTCCTATGTCTTCAGGTAAATCCAAACACCGAGTCGCCTTGCAGCGAGGAGACGATGGCTTGGCCTTACTTAAGGTCTATTAATTAAAGCGGCTAATTGTCGAATTACGACTTAGGACGCTTAGTACCGTATTTAGAACGGGCTTGTTTACGATTGCTAACACCGGAAGTATCGAGGCTACCGCGAACAGTGTGATAACGCACACCCGGTAAATCCTTAACACGGCCACCGCGAATAAGCACAACACTATGCTCTTGCAGATTGTGGCCTTCACCACCGATATAAGATGAAACTTCAAAGCCGTTAGTCAAACGTACACGACACACTTTACGTAACGCCGAGTTCGGCTTCTTAGGTGTAGTGGTGTAAACACGAGTACATACGCCGCGACGCTGTGGACAAGCCTGCAATGCAGGAACGTCACTTTTAGCCGCTTTACGCTTTCTCGGCTGACGAACCAACTGGTTGATCGTTGCCATTAATTAACTCCAGATACTAAAGCCAGCACACCAATGTGCTAACAACTGACTACCGATACCGCCGATAGCTTATAAAAAAAGTGGAGCGCGAATTCTAAAGATGCGCTCCACTCCCGTCAAGTAGTCAAATTTACTCAGCTGTTATCGCTAAGTGCCTCTGACAGTGCCGCTTCAACATCTTGCGCAGACACAGTTTTCATTGCTTCGTCTTTCTTGATCTTACGATCGCGGTGATAAGCCAGACCGGTACCAGCAGGTATCAGGCGACCAACCACCACGTTTTCTTTCAAGCCGCGCAAGTGATCGCGCTTGCCGGTAACCGCCGCTTCGGTAAGAACCCGCGTGGTTTCTTGGAACGATGCCGCCGAAATAAACGACTCAGTTGCCAATGAAGCCTTGGTAATACCCAACAATTCACGCTCGTAACTAGCGGAAATCTTATCGGTAGCATGAAGAACTTCGTTTTCTTCAATTACACGAACGAATTCAGCCTGCTCACCTTTAATGAACGACGAGTCGCCAGAGGTAAGAATATTGACCTTGCGGAGCATTTGACGAACGATAACTTCAATGTGCTTATCGTTGATTTTTACACCCTGGAGGCGGTAAACATCCTGGATTTCATTGACAATATACTTCGCCAACTCTTCCACACCTTTAAGACGCAAAATATCGTGCGGGCTAAGTGGGCCTTCAGAAACAATCTCGCCCTTCTCAACCTGCTCACCTTCAAACACGGTCAGCAAACGCCATTTCGGAATCAATACTTCGTAGTAATCCGAACCATCTGCAATTGGCTTACCATCTGCCGGAGTAATAATCAGGCGGCGCTTGCCTTTGGTTTCTTTACCAAAGCTTACCGTACCCGAAATTTCAGCCAGAATAGCCGGCTCTTTCGGCTTACGCGCTTCAAACAAGTCAGCTACGCGCGGAAGACCACCAGTAATATCACGGGTCTTCGAGCTTTCTTGCGGAATACGAGCAACAACGTCACCAACTTTCACTGTCGCGCCATTTTCTAAGGACACGATCGCGTTTTCAGTCAGGAAGTAATGCGCCGGCACATTAGTACCTGCCAGACACAGCTCATCACCGTTGGTATCAACCAGGGTCACCGCTGGACGCATATCTTTACCGGCCGCCGGACGCTCACCTTGGTCCATAACAGAAATACTGCTAAGACCAGTCAGCTCGTCAGTTTGACGCTTAACGGTAATACCCTCTTCCATTCCCGACATCTTAACGATACCGGCAACTTCCGTAATAATTGGGTGGGTATGCGGATCCCAGCTTGCCACGATATCGCCAGCGGATACGGCTGCGCGATCAGCAACCTTAATTAGAGCACCGTAAGGCAATTTATAACGCTCACGCTCACGGCCGCTGTGGTCAGTAATAGCCAATTCACCAGAACGACTTACTGCTACCAACTGACCATCTTCACGCACAACCCACTTCAGATTATGCAGGCGCGCCTTACCGTCTTGCTTAACTTGAATATTGTCAACTGCAGTCGCCCGCGATGCTGCACCACCAATGTGGAAGGTACGCATCGTTAACTGAGTACCCGGCTCACCGATCGACTGCGCCGCGATAACACCGACAGCCTCACCACGGTTAACCAAGTGACCGCGAGCCAAGTCACGGCCATAGCATGCTGAACACACGCCATGACGAGTTTCACAGGTAATTGGCGAACGGACATCAATTTCATCGATGCCCATTTCTTCTAGCGCGATAACGCCTTTTTCATCGAGCATCACGCCCGCTGCCACTGCCAATTCTTCGGTGCCAGGGATAAACACATCGCGAACAACCAGACGACCCAGTACGCGGTCACCCAATGTTTCGATGATGTCACCACCTTCGATAACCGGCGTCATGGTTAAGCCTTCGCTGGCACCACAATCGTCTTCGGTAATAACCAAATCTTGCGCAACATCAACCAGACGACGAGTCAGGTAACCAGAGTTAGCGGTTTTTAGTGCCGTATCTGCCAAACCTTTACGTGCACCGTGAGTAGAGATGAAGTACTGGAGTACGCTCAAACCTTCACGGAAGTTTGCGGTGATAGGCGTTTCGATGATCGAGCCATCAGGCTTGGCCATCAAACCACGCATACCAGCAAGCTGACGAATCTGCGCTGGTGAACCCCGGGCGCCAGAGTCTGCGTAGATATAAACCGAGTTGAAAGAGTCTTGCATCTCTTCCTCACCCTTGCGGTTAATAACAGGCTCTTTAGAAAGACCTTCCATCATCGCCTTGGACACCATGTCATTTGCACGGGACCAAATATCGATAACTTTGTTGTATTTTTCGCCCTGAGTTACCAGACCGGAAGCATATTGCTTTTCGATCTCTACCACTTCGGCATCTGCAGCAGAGACAATGCGCGCCTTAGCAACAGGTATCTCAAAGTCATTTACGCCGATTGATGAGCCAGATCGAGTAGAGTACTCAAAACCGGTGTACATCAACTGGTCGCCAAGAATAACTGTGGCCTTCAGACCAACCTTACGGTAGCACTCGTTCAATAAACGAGAGATCGCCTTCTTAGTCATATTTTGGTTGACCATCTCGAAGGGCAAACCTTCGGGAACAATCCGCCACAACAAGACACGACCAACCGTGGTATCAATCAGAGTACGGGTTTGGCTGCGCTCACCGTTCTCATCAAAACTCACCTCAACCAAGCGGCACTTAATGCGCGCCTGCAAGTGAGCCTTACCGCCAACATAGGCGCGATGCACTTCTTCGGGGTTCGCGAACGCAGTACCTTCAGCCATACCGTTAACACGCTCGCGTGTCATCCAATACAAACCCAATACAACGTCTTGAGATGGGACAATAATCGGCTCGCCATTTGCGGGCGACAGAATATTGTTGGTCGACATCATCAAAGCGCGCGCTTCTAACTGCGCTTCAATCGTCAGCGGCACGTGCACCGCCATTTGGTCACCATCAAAGTCAGCGTTATATGCCGCACAGACCAAGGGGTGAAGCTGAATCGCCTTACCTTCGATAAGTACCGGCTCAAACGCCTGGATACCCAAACGGTGAAGTGTAGGTGCGCGGTTAAGCATAACCGGATGCTCGCGAATAACCTCAGCGAGGATATCCCACACTTCTGGTGGCTCGCGCTCAACCATTTTCTTAGCGGCTTTAATAGTTGTTGCCAAGCCACGCGCTTCCAACTTGCCGAAGATGAATGGCTTGAATAACTCAAGTGCCATTTTCTTAGGCAGACCACACTGATGCAAACGCAAAGTAGGACCAACAACGATAACCGAACGACCGGAATAGTCGACACGCTTACCTAGCAAGTTCTGACGGAAACGACCTTGCTTACCTTTGATCATATCGGCAAGCGATTTCAAAGGACGCTTATTAGAGCCAGTGATCGCACGACCGCGACGACCATTATCCAGCAGCGCATCAACAGATTCCTGAAGCATACGCTTCTCATTGCGAACAATGATGTCAGGCGCGTTTAGATCGAGCAGACGCTTTAGACGGTTGTTACGGTTGATAACCCGACGATATAAATCGTTAAGATCGGAGGTTGCAAAGCGACCACCGTCCAAGGGCACCAACGGACGCAAATCCGGCGGTAGCACTGGCAGTACTTTCAAGACCATCCACTCAGGCTTATTACCTGAGTCAGCCAAGGCTTCAATCAACTTCAGACGCTTAGAGAGTTTCTTGATTTTGGTCTCTGAGTTCGTTGCCGGAATTTCTTCACGCAAACGATCGATCTCAGCAGGCAAATCCAATTCCATCAGCAAATGCATGATGGCTTCGGCGCCCATTTTGGCCACAAAGTCGTCACCGAATTCTTCCATCGCCTCAAAGAACTGCTCGTCGCTAAGCAACTGGCCTTTCTCAAGGGTAGTCATACCCGGATCAGTAACAACATAGGATTCAAAATAAAGAATCCGCTCAATGTCGCGCAAGGTCATATCTAGCAGCAAGCCGATACGGCTAGGCAATGATTTCAAAAACCAAATATGCGCAACGGGGCTCGCCAGTTCAATGTGGCCCATGCGCTCACGGCGCACTTTAGCCAGTGCAACTTCAACGCCACACTTCTCACAGATAACACCGCGGTGCTTAAGGCGCTTGTACTTGCCGCACAAGCACTCATAGTCTTTTACCGGTCCAAAAATTTTGGCGCAGAACAAACCGTCACGCTCAGGCTTGAACGTACGGTAGTTAATGGTTTCCGGCTTTTTCACTTCGCCGAATGACCACGAGCGAATCAGCTCCGGTGACGCCAAACCGATACGAATAGAGTCAAACTCATCGTTCGGTTGTCCCTGTTTCAATAGATTCAATAAATCTTTCAAGGCCGTTCCTCCGCAAGGGTATTCTTCAGGCGCCCACTAAGCCGGGCGCCCCTTGCCATAGTCGTTGTCGATGTTTATTCCGTGTCCAGCTCGATATTAATACCGAGTGAGCGGATCTCTTTGACCAGTACATTGAAAGACTCGGGCATGCCCGGCTCCATACGCTGGTCGCCATCAACAATGTTTTTATACATTTTGGTACGACCATTCACATCATCCGACTTAACAGTCAGCATTTCCTGCAAGGTGTAAGCGGCGCCGTATGCTTCCAAGGCCCACACTTCCATCTCACCGAAACGCTGACCACCGAACTGCGCTTTACCGCCTAGTGGCTGTTGCGTAACCAAACTGTACGAACCAGTTGAACGTGCATGCATCTTGTCGTCGACCAAATGGTTCAGTTTCAGCATGTACATGTAACCAACCGTTACCGGGCGATCAAACTCCAAACCGGTACGACCGTCGCAAAGCTTTAACTGACCGCTTTCTGGAAGACCAGCAAGCTTCAGCAAACTTTTGATTTCGCCTTCATCAGCGCCATCAAATACTTGCGTTGCCATGGGCACACCACCGCGCAGATTCTTCGCCAGATCCATAATCGCCTCATCGCTGAAACTATCTAGATCTTCATGACGACCTGCACCGTCGTTATAGATTTCGCCCAAGAATCCACGGACTTCAGCGATTTTACGCTGCTCGCGAATCATGGCATCGATCTTATTGCCCAAGCCTTTAGCTGCTAAGCCAAGATGCGTCTCGAGAACCTGACCAACGTTCATCCGCGAAGGAACACCCAGTGGGTTCAATACAATATCTACCGGCTCGCCATTTTCATCAAAAGGCATATCTTCAACCGGCATAATAACCGAGATAACCCCTTTGTTACCGTGACGACCAGCCATCTTATCGCCTGGCTGAATACGACGTTTGATCGCCAAATAAACTTTAACGATTTTCAGCACGCCAGGCGCTAGATCATCGCCGGTAGTCAGCTTGCGTCTCTTGTTTTCAAAACGCTCTTCAAGCGTCTTGCGATGCTCGACCAACTGTTTGTCAGCATCTTCTAAAGCAGCGTTTAATGGCTCATCGGCCATACGCAACTTGAACCAGTCGTCCTTTTTAATTTCTTCAAGGGCCGCTGCTGATAACTCGTCGCCCTTTTTCATACCGGGACCGCTAAGGATTTTCTTACCATCCAGAGCGTCAGCCAAGCGCACAAACGTGGCCTCTTCAACAATGCGGTACTCTTCGTTCAAGTCCTTACGGAATTGATCGAGCTGCATTTTTTCAATTTCTAGGGCGCGCTTATCTTTTTCCAGACCATCACGAGTGAAGACCTGAACGTCGATAACCGTGCCCTTGGTGCTAGTTGGAACGCGTAGCGACGTATCTTTTACGTCTGACGCTTTCTCACCGAAGATAGCTCGTAGGAGTTTTTCTTCCGGTGTCAGCTGGGTCTCACCTTTTGGCGTGACCTTACCAACCAGAATATCACCGGCACCAACTTCTGCACCAATGTATACAATGCCAGACTCATCCAGATTGGCTAGCGCACCCTCACCCACATTAGGAATATCAGAAGATATTTCTTCTGGCCCAAGCTTCGTATCACGGGCAATACACGTTAGCTCTTGAATGTGAATAGTAGTAAAGCGATCTTCTTTTACAACGCGCTCAGACACCAAGATCGAGTCTTCGAAGTTATAACCATTCCACGGCATAAAGGCGATACGCATATTCTGACCGAGCGCTAGCTCGCCCATGTCGACAGATGGACCATCGGCAAGAATATCACCGCGCACCACGTCGTGGCCTTCGCTCACGATTGGACGCTGATTAATACAGGTGTTCTGGTTAGAACGGGTGTATTTCGTTAAGTTGTAAATATCGACCGGCGGCTGGCCGGGCTGAACTTCGTCATTGTTAACACGCACAACAATACGCGACGAGTCCACGCTATCAATCACACCACCACGGCGCGCAACAACACACACACCGGAGTCAGACGCTACATAACGCTCAAACCCTGTACCCACTAAAGGCTTGTCTGCCTTGAGTGTCGGCACCGCTTGACGCTGCATGTTCGAACCCATCAGTGCGCGGTTAGCATCATCGTGCTCTAGGAACGGAATCAACGACGCTGCAACCGAAACAACCTGCTTGGGCGAAACGTCCATGTAGGTTACTTTTTCCGGCGGCATTACGGTGAATTCGTTCATGTGACGAACCGCAACCATCTCGTCTGTCAACTCGCCTTTGTCATTCATTGCCGCGGAAGCCTGAGCGATAACCTCTTCAGCTTCGTTGATGGCTGACAAGTACTCTATATCATCGCTTACCTTGCCACCCAATACCTTGCGGTAAGGACTTTCTAGAAAGCCATACTCATTGGTACGCGCATAGGTCGCCAAAGAGTTAATCAAGCCAATGTTCGGTCCTTCCGGTGTTTCGATAGGGCAAACACGACCGTAGTGAGTCGGGTGAACATCGCGGACTTCGAAGCCGGCGCGTTCGCGCGTCAAACCACCAGGTCCAAGCGCCGAGACACGACGTTTGTGGGTGATTTCCGAAAGCGGGTTGTTTTGGTCCATAAACTGCGACAGCTGTGAAGAACCAAAAAATTCTTTCACGGCCGCGGCAACCGGCTTGGCATTAATCAAATCCTGCGGCATTAAGCCTTCGCTTTCAGCCATGGAGAGACGCTCTTTGACTGCGCGCTCTACACGAACCAAACCAACTCGGAATTGGTTCTCAGCCATCTCGCCAACCGAACGGATACGACGGTTACCGAGATGATCGATGTCATCGACAATGCCTTTACCATTACGAATGCCAACTAGCATTTTCATGACAGCAACAATGTCGCTCTGGTCCAGCGTACCTGCACCCAAAATTTCTTCACGACCAATGCGGCGGTTAAACTTCATTCGACCAACAGTCGAAAGATCGTAGCGCTCAGGTGAGAAGAACAAGTTCTGGAACAGATTTTCCGCCGAGTCTTTAGTCGGTGGCTCGCCTGGACGCATCATACGGTAGATTTCTACCAATGCCTCTAACTGACTATTGGTTGGATCTGCACGCAGCGTGTCACTAACGTAGGGACCGCAATCAAGCTCGTTGGTATAAAGCGTGTCAATTGTCTCGACGCCCATCTCTTCAAGCTTAGTCAGAATCTCTGCTGTTATTTCACTATTACATGGGAACACCAATTCGCCAGTTGCTTTGTCGACAATGTCCTTCGCCAAGGCACGACCAATCAGGTATTCAACAGGCACCTGTAGCTGAGTAAGATTTGCTTTTTCAATCTGGCGAATATGGCGCGCCGTAATCCGGCGACCAGTTTCGACAATGACTTCGCCATTTTTAGCGCAGATATCGAAAGTGGCGACTTCACCACGCAGACGTTCAGCAATCAGCTGTATCGTAAAGCCGCCTTTCTTGGCCACCTTAAACGTGTTGACGTCATAGAACAGGTCCAGAATTTCTTCTGCAGCCATGCCCAAGGCGCGCAACAGGATCGTTGCCGGCAATTTACGACGACGGTCAATACGGACAAACACCTGATCCTTTGGATCAAATTCAAAATCGAGCCACGAACCACGATAGGGAATGATTCGCGCAGAATATAAGAGCTTGCCTGAGGAGTGGGTTTTACCACGATCATGGTCAAAAAACACACCTGGCGAACGGTGTAACTGAGAAACGATAACGCGTTCAGTGCCGTTAATTACGAAGGTACCGTTTTCAGTCATCAGGGGAATTTCACCCATGTAGACTTCTTGCTCTTTGATATCTTTAATGCTTTTATTTGCTGACTCGCGATCATAAATGATCAAGCGAACCTTAACCCGCAACGGCACAGAATACGTTACGCCGCGAAGCTGGCATTCGTTCACGTCAAATGCCGGCACGCCGAGCACGTAATCGACGTACTCAAGCGCAGCGTTACCAGAATAACTCGCTATCGGGAATATTGATTTAAAAGCAGCGTGCAAACCGTGTTCGCCGCGCTCAGCAGCAGGAACACCTTGCTGCGTAAACTTCTTGTAGGAATCCAGCTGAATCGCAAGGAGATAGGGCACGTCCATGACATGCGGCATCTTGCCAAAATCCTTGCGGATACGTTTTTTCTCAGTGTACGAGTAAGCCATCAGTACTCCCCAGCATCATCTCTTGACTCCGCCGCGACCGGCGACGGTGTCGTTAGTGCAACAGTTTATCTGTTGCCGGTCAGACCCCTAATAGGCTCTGACTGTAATTTCTCAAACAACAAAAGGCCGGTGGGATTTAACCCACCAGCCCAGCTTGAGATTGACCCGCAAGCAGGCCAACAAGCAACCTACTTAAGCTCGGCGCTAGCGCCTGCTTCTTCAAGTGCTGCTTTAGCTGTGTCTGCATCAGCCTTAGAAGCGCCTTCTTTAATAGTAGATGGCGCGCCATCTACCAATTCTTTCGCTTCTTTCAAGCCCAAACCAGTGATCGTACGTACTGCTTTGATCACGTTAACTTTCTTCTCACCAACAGCGGTCAGAACAACGTCAAACTCGGTTTGTTCTTCAGCGGCAGCGCCGCCTTCAGCAGCGGCAGCAGGAGCTGCAGCAACTGCAGCAGCTGCAGTAACGCCAAACTTCTCTTCCATTGCTTCGATTAGACCAACTACGTCCATTACGCTCATTTCAGCGATTGCATTCAAAATATCGTCTTGTGACAGAGCCATGTGAAACTCCCTACTGTGTCAATTACTAAAAAATTTAAACGCTGCTTACGCAGCTTCTTTCTGCTCGCGAACGGCAGCTAATGTACGAACCAATTTTCCTGGGACTTCGTTCATTGTACGTACCAGTTTGGTTGCCGGTGCTTGCATAACGCTCATCAACATAGACAGCGCTTGGTCGCGGGTCGGCAACTTAGCCAGTACATCCAACTGATCTGCACCCATCAATTGGCCACTGACCGCAAGTGCCTTAACTTCAAATTTCGCATGATCTTTCGCAAAATCTTTGAAGATACGAGCTGCAGCGCCAGGATCTGCCATCGAAAATGCCAGCAGAGAAGGCCCCTTAAAGGCCTCTTCTGCGCACTCGAATTCAGTTCCTTTTAACGCAATTTTCGCCAAAGTATTCCGCACAACTCGTACGGTCACTTGGGAATCACGCGCTAATTTGCGCAGCTCAGTCATTTGGCCTACTGTACACCCGCGGGCGTCAGCAATAACCAATGACAATGCACTAGCGGCAGTCTCGTTAACGTCAGCTACTATCGCCTTTTTGTCGTCGAGTCTTAATGCCACTTGGATAACTCCTGGATTTGTCAGTTAATTACCGTAGACTGAAAACCGAAGTTTAAAGTCGTTTTCTGGTGAACAAATCCAATCCACCATCTGCGTAGGCCGGTGCCGGTAACGTTGACAAGTCAACACACCTATTAAGGGCTCAGATCATAAAAATCTAATCCCACCTACGGTCTTTGATGGTCTCTGTCTTTTGACACAGTAGGTCAGCTGTCAAAGACCACAAAGCCGATAAACGCTCTTCGAAAAGAGCGCTCTATTCTAAGCGCAAGCGCTCAAAAATTATTTTAACGCCAGGCTTGCCTGATCGATAACGATACCAGGGCCCATCGTTGAAGAAAGTGTGATTTTCTTCATGTAGACGCCTTTAGCTGAGGATGGCTTAGCTTTACGCAAGTCTCCCAACAAGGCCTCTAGATTTTCCTTTAACACGCCCGCTTCGAAAGAAATTGTCCCGATAGCGCCGTGGATGATGCCGTTTTTATCTGTACGGTAGCGAACCTGACCCGCTTTAGCATTTTTCACTGCAGTTTCAACATCTGCAGTTACAGTACCAGTCTTAGGGTTAGGCATCAGGCCACGTGGACCAAGAACCTGACCCAACTGGCCCACAACGCGCATTGCATCTGGAGACGCAACAACAACATCGAAATCCATCATGCCACCTTTCACTTGCTCAGCAAGATCGTCCATGCCGACAAAGTCTGCACCGGCCGCTTTTGCTTTCTCAGCATTTTCACCTTGGGTGAAAACTGCAACACGAACAGTTTTACCTGTACCGTTTGGCAGAGTAGTTGCACCGCGAACCGCTTGATCCGATTTGCGCGCATCGATGCCTAGATTAATTGCAACATCAATCGCTTCTGGGAACTTAACTACCGAGACGTCTTTCAATAACGCCACCGCATCTTCAAAACTGTATTGCTTACCGGCAACGACTTTTTCGTTAATTGCCTTTTGGCGCTTAGTTAGCTTAGCCATTACACACCCTCTACTTCAATACCAGCGGCACGGGCGCTGCCCGCAATTGTACGAACTGCCGCTTCCATATCAGAAGCAGTGAGATCAGCCATTTTAATAGTGGCTATCTCTTCCAGTTGCGCGCGGGTTACCTTACCTACTTTCTTAGAATTAGGCGTGCCCGATCCGCTCTTAACACCAGCGGCCTTCTTCAGCAAGAACGATGCTGGCGGCGTTTTGGTGGTAAAGGTAAAACTACGATCCGAATAGACTGTAATAACGACAGGAATTGGCATGCCGCTTTCAAGGCTTTGGGTTGCAGCATTGAATGCTTTACAGAATTCCATGATATTCACACCGTGCTGACCTAATGCAGGACCAACTGGTGGACTTGGGTTTGCTGCACCAGCAGCAACTTGCAGCTTTATATAAGCCTGTACTTTCTTAGCCATTTCACTTCTCCATTTGGGTAGTAACGCCCCGCAAAAACGAAGCTCCCCTCGACAGCTTACGCTGACCTAAAACATCGAACTCAGGACTTTTCTACTTGCCCAAAGTCCAACTCAACTGGCGTAGAACGCCCGAAAATCAGTACCGCAACGTGCAAACGGTTTTTCTCGTAATTCACTTCTTCTACAACACCATTGAAATCATTAAACGGTCCATCAATGACACGGACCATTTCACCGGGTTCAAACAATGTCTTGGGCTTAGGCTTGTCGCCGCTTTCAACCCGCTGCAGAATTGCATTCGCTTCTTTTTCAGTAATCGGGGCGGGTTTATCTGCCTTGCCGCCGATAAAGCCCATTACGCGCGGCGTCTCTTTCACTAAATGCCACGTGTCGTCTCCGAGCTCCATCTGTATTAGGACGTAGCCGGGGAAAAATTTTCGCTCACTTTTCCGCTTCTGCCCGCCACGCATTTCAACAACTTCTTCTGTAGGCACCAGCACGTCGCCGAAACGCTCAGCGAAACCTGAAAGCTCTATGCGCTCTTGTAATGCCAGAGCAACTTTCTTTTCATACCCAGAATAGGCGTGTACAACATACCAACGCTTTGTCATGCCCTACCTCTAGCCGATAACCATGGATGCCAGCCAACCCAGCAGAGTATCTAATCCCCACAGAATCAATGCCGCCACAACTACAAACGCCACTACAATAAGCGTTGTTTGTGTGCTTTCCTGACGCGTCGGCCAGACTACTTTTCTGATTTCCGTACGCGCACCCTTTAGCAACTCAAAAAACGCCGCACCTTTTTCGGTACGATATGCGATATAAGCTGCCACAACCGCCAACACCAATAGGGCGATGACGCGATAAAGCAAGGACTCGCCAGAAAAATACGTATTGCCGCCAACACCGACCACTACCAGTAAAGCAACAATGCCCCACTTCAAGCCGTCGAGGCGACTAGCGTCTTCCGCCTTAGCACTCATTGTTCAGTCATATCCTTTTTTGCTAAGCGCAAAACACCACTACGCATTACGCGAAGCGGTGTTAACGTAAATGGCAGGCCAGGAGGGACTCGAACCCCCAACAGTCGGTTTTGGAGACCGATGCTCTACCAATTGAACTACTGGCCTACAAGTGCCGAGACACGCCCGGCCTTACACCCTATAAAACTGGGCCTATTCTACGATTTTAGCAACAACGCCGGCGCCAACAGTACGGCCACCTTCACGAATTGCGAAACGCAAACCTTCTTCCATCGCGATGGGCGCAATCAAGGTCACGTCCATTTTAACGTTGTCGCCAGGCATAACCATCTCAGTGCCTTCAGGCAGCTCACAAGCGCCCGTAACATCCGTGGTACGGAAGTAGAACTGTGGACGGTAGCCTTTAAAGAACGGCGTGTGACGACCACCCTCTTCTTTCGACAACACATACACCTCTGCTTCAAAACGAGTGTGTGGCGTAATTGAGCCCGGCTTAGCCAGTACTTGACCACGCTCTACGTCGTCGCGCTTAGTACCACGCAGCAACACACCAACGTTCTCGCCAGCGCGACCTT
>NZ_JBFRYB010000004.1:2500-6013 GCF_040892595.1 Zhongshania sp. R06B22
GTTCTTTTAAGTGTTGTAACAATCCGGCGAAATAAAACGGTTGTCATTCTAGTCGGATGATGATCGCGTAATGCAGTTTCTTGATTGATCGATAGCTAGTCTATTTGATTATATGGTCAAGCGACTAAGCGCATACGGTGGATGCCTTGGCAATTGGAGGCGATGAAAGACGTTGGAGCCTGCGAAAAGCTCTGGGGAGGTGGCAACCAACCTTTGATCCAGAGATGTCTGAATGGGGAAACCCACCTATCATAAGATAGGTATCCTTTGACTGAATACATAGGTCTTAGGAGGCGAACCAGGGGAACTGAAACATCTAAGTACCCTGAGGAAAAGAAATCAAACGAGATTCTCTTAGTAGCGGCGAGCGAACGGGGAACAGCCTGCAAGTGATAGCAGAAGTGTTAGTGGAATAGTCTGGAAAGTCTAGCGATACAGGGTGATAGCCCCGTACACGAAAACACATCTGTGGTACTAAGCTTGCGACAAGTAGGTCGGGACACGTGTTATCTTGACTGAATATGGGGGGACCATCCTCCAAGGCTAAATACTACCAATTGACCGATAGTGAACCAGTACCGTGAGGGAAAGGCGAAAAGAACCCCTGTGAGGGGAGTGAAATAGATCCTGAAACCGTATGCGTACAAGCAGTAGGAGCAGACTTGTTCTGTGACTGCGTACCTTTTGTATAATGGGTCAGCGACTTAATGTCAGTAGCAAGGTTAACCGTATAGGGGAGCCGTAGGGAAACCGAGTCTTAATAGGGCGAATTAGTTGCTGGCATTAGACCCGAAACCGGGCGATCTATCCATGGCCAGGTTGAAGATGCCGTAACAGGCATTGGAGGACCGAACCCACAAATGTTGAAAAATTTGGGGATGAGTTGTGGATCGGAGTGAAAGGCTAATCAAGCTCGGAGATAGCTGGTTCTCCTCGAAATCTATTTAGGTAGAGCGTCGTGTCTAACCCTAGGGGGTAGAGCACTGTTTGGGCTAGGGGGTCATCCCGACTTACCAACCCCATGCAAACTCCGAATACCTAGGAGTTCAATCACGGCAGACAGACAGCGGGTGCTAACGTCCGTTGTCAAGAGGGAAACAACCCAGACCGCCAGCTAAGGTCCCTAATACACATTAAGTGGGAAACGATGTGGGAAGGCTTAGACAGCTAGGAGGTTGGCTTAGAAGCAGCCACCCTTTAAAGAAAGCGTAATAGCTCACTAGTCGAGTCGGCCTGCGCGGAAGATATAACGGGGCTAAATGTGTAACCGAAGCTGCGGATGCGTGCTTGCACGCATGGTAGAGGAGCGTTCTGTAAGCCTGCGAAGGTGGATTGAGAAGTCTGCTGGAGGTATCAGAAGTGCGAATGCTGACATGAGTAACGACAAGGGGGGTGAAAAACCCCCCCGCCGGAAGACCAAGGTTTCCTGTCCCATGCTAATCAGGACAGGGTTAGTCGGCCCCTAAGGCGAGGCAGAAATGCGTAGTCGATGGAAAACGGGTTAATATTCCCGTACTTGTTATAACTGCGATGGAGAGACGGAGTAGGCTAGGCGAGCACGGCGTTGGTTGTCCGTGTTTAAGCTCGTAGGCTGGGGGATTAGGCAAATCCGGTTCCCCACTAAGGCTGAGAAGCGATGACGAGTCCTCTTTTGGATGAAGTCGTTGATGCCATGCTTCCAAGAAAATCTTCTAAGCTTCAGGTTATAACAAACCGTACCCCAAACCGACACAGGTGGTCAGGTAGAGAATACCAAGGCGCTTGAGAGAACTCGGGTGAAGGAACTAGGCAAAATGGTACCGTAACTTCGGGAGAAGGTACGCTCCCTTTGGTGATCGGACTTGCTCCGTAAGCTGAGGGGAGTCGAAGTGACCAGGTGGCTGCAACTGTTTATCAAAAACATAGCACTGTGCAAACACGAAAGTGGACGTATACGGTGTGACGCCTGCCCGGTGCCGGAAGGTTAATTGATGGGGTTAGCGTAAGCGAAGCTCTTGATCGAAGCCCCGGTAAACGGCGGCCGTAACTATAACGGTCCTAAGGTAGCGAAATTCCTTGTCGGGTAAGTTCCGACCTGCACGAATGGCGTAATGATGGCCACGCTGTCTCCACCCGAGACTCAGTGAAATTGAATTTGCGGTTAAGATGCCGTATACCCGCGGCTAGACGGAAAGACCCCGTGAACCTTTACTATAGCTTCACAGTGGACTCTGATATTACTTGTGTAGGATAGCTGGGAGGCTTTGAAACTTAGGCGCTAGCTTAGGTGGAGCCAATCTTGAAATACCAGCCTGGTACTGTTGGGGTTCTAACTCTGGACCATTATCTGGTTCGAGGACATTGTGTGGTGGGTAGTTTGACTGGGGCGGTCTCCTCCCAAAGAGTAACGGAGGAGCACGAAGGTGCGCTAAGCATGGTCGGAAATCATGCGGTTAGTGTAATGGCATAAGCGCGCTTGACTGCGAGACTGACAAGTCGAGCAGGTACGAAAGTAGGTCATAGTGATCCGGTGGTTCTGTATGGAAGGGCCATCGCTCAACGGATAAAAGGTACTCCGGGGATAACAGGCTGATACCGCCCAAGAGTTCACATCGACGGCGGTGTTTGGCACCTCGATGTCGGCTCATCACATCCTGGGGCTGAAGCCGGTCCCAAGGGTATGGCTGTTCGCCATTTAAAGTGGTACGCGAGCTGGGTTCAGAACGTCGTGAGACAGTTCGGTCCCTATCTGCCGTGGGCGTTGGAGATTTGAGGAAAGCTGCTTCTAGTACGAGAGGACCGAAGTGGACGAACCTCTGGTGTTCGGGTTGTATCGCCAGATGCATTGCCCGGTAGCTACGTTCGGACGGGATAAGCGCTGAAAGCATCTAAGCGCGAAGCCTCTTCCAAGATTAGATCTCCCTGGGGCCTTGAGCCCCCTAAAGAGCCGTTCAAGACCAGGACGTTGATAGGCAGGGTGTGTAAGTGCTGCGAGGCATTGAGCTAACCTGTACTAATTGCTCGTGAGGCTTGACCATATAATTAAGTGGTTTAGCTATTAGAAAGATTGAGAGACTGCAGCGGATTGTTGCGAGTAGTGAAAGCTACACATGAAAAAGACAGTGCTTATATCAGCTTATTTACCACCTTATTTGGATTGAATGACGCAGTACGAAAGTACGTAAGACACCTCATTTAACCAAGCCAGTTTGCCTGGCGACCATAGAGACATGGTACCACCTGATCCCATCCCGAACTCAGAAGTGAAACGTGTCATCGCCGATGGTAGTTTGGGGTTTCCCCATGCGAGAGTAGGTCATCGCCAGGCTTCTAAACCAAAATGCCCCAGCCGAGTTCGGTTGGGGCATTTTACTTTGTGGAATCTAAACAGTTGGGCAACTGGCGACGACCAACGGTCAGACCCAAAACAGTCGCTGCGCTCCTGGGGCCAGCTTTCGCCAGGCTTTAATTTAGAACCCGAGATTCAATAGAGTCTCGGGTTTTTTTATGGACTGCTGGAAGTGGGTTCCACTA
>NZ_JBFRYB010000005.1 GCF_040892595.1 Zhongshania sp. R06B22
CGGTCAGACCCAAAACAGTCGCTGCGCTCCTGGGGCCAGCTTTCGCCAGGCTTTAATTTAGAACCCGAGATTCAATAGAGTCTCGGGTTTTTTTATGGACTGCTGGAAGTGGGTTCCACTACACGGCCCATGCGACAAACTTTGTTCTGTAAGAACGAGTTTGGTGCGCCGACAGGCGTCGCGCAGCGATTGCGAGCACTGCTCGCAACACAAAGTAGGTCAGGACCCACAACGCTTCGCGGGGCCGACTCACCCAAAGCGTTCACTTCGTTCACGGGGCGGGCCCTCGCCAGGCTTTTTATTGTCATTTAAATTGCCAAAGCACTCGCTTTACTCGCCTACCCACTGGGCATACAGGCCACGCTGCCCCGAGATTCATCTGAGTCTCGGGTTTTTTATGCGTAAAGGGGCGTCGTGTCGCCACGAGCAGCGCGTTGTAAACTAAACAGACGAGCAGTGGTTGAGGCAGTGATGCATGCGGATGGCGGTAAAACTGTAACGTAGAAGCAGTGCTTCCAGCGAAAAGTAACTTAAAGGCCCTCTCAGTTGAATGAAGAGCTATTGTGCTCGGTAGTTCTTTTATAAACTAAAGCAGTCGGCTGCGACTTCACGCTAGATGGTAAGCGAAAAAGTAAAAGCTATAACTTACAGCTCTGCTCCACGCTCCGAAATAAAAAATCCAAGTAGGCCCACTGCAGGTTTTTTTGGCAGTAGAAGCGAGATTCCCGTAATTAAGAATGCCTACTAATCTTTCCGTATCGACGGCGTTAGGTCCACTATTGGTCTTTATTGGTCTTTATTGGCGCTTATTGATAAGCAAGCGTTGTTTTAAACACGGTAAACAAAAACATCCCCAAGTGGGGATGTTTTTCAAATCGCTAGACTGTATATGCAAGCATTAGGTATCAAGTTGACGAACGTCGACACTTTTTACCGCATTATTGTCTTTAATAATTTCGACTACGCGGTAAATCATGCTTACTTCATCAACGCGGCCGGAGATCGAAATATTGCCGTCGCGGCTGTCAACTTCTAATACGCCCGCCAGCTTGCTGTCAGCCTGGAGCTTGCTGATGACTGCTTTTGCTAGCTCTTGGTCTGCGCTCGAATGAACCCCGATATGCCCCCCGGCCTGGACGTAGAGCGGATTTGAGCTTGATGTTGGGCTCGCGAAAGCGAGGTTGCATGCAAAGACACCTATTGCCGAAGCAGTAATGATTTGTTTGATTTTCATAATATGAACCCCTGTGTTCAATGGGTGATGGATTATTTCGCACAATCTAGTGTGCGTTAACAATGATTACGGGGTAAATCTTGTAACGGATCTCCTCGCTTATGCCCATCTATAAAAGGTAGTCTCTGATTCCCGAGTGTCAATGTTTCCAGCGCCGCCAATAATGCAAATATTCTGATATGATCCAGTCCATTCAAATTGCGATAGGCGCGCGGGTAGTGTGGAAATTTTAAGTATATTGGCGGATGGCGAGTACCACTCCGGAGAGGAGATAGGTGCTCTTCTGGGGGTAAGTCGGGCGGCGGTATGGAAGCAGCTGCAAAAGCTTGAGGGTTTTGAATTACAAATTGAGTCGGTAAAAGGCCGTGGATATCGCTTGGTGGGTGGTTTGGATCTTCTTGATGGCGACCGGATACGGGGCCTCTTATCAGTGGAGGCTGAGCTTGCTCTTGGGGAATTTACGATATTTCCGCAAATAGACTCAACTAATAACGCCGCTGCGACAGCTATACGTGAAGGGCGGGCTGCTGGTTATTGCTGCATCGCCGAGCAGCAGAGTGCCGGGCGAGGGCGCCGAGGCCGAGAGTGGCGAAGTCCTTTTGGTCGTAATATATACTTGTCGCAGGTTTGGGAATTTCAGGCAGGCGCTTCAGCACTTGAGGGGCTTAGTTTGTCTGTTGGCCTAGCGGTTGTGCGTGCTCTAACAAAATTTGGAGTGACTGGTCTCGGCCTAAAATGGCCGAATGATATCTTGTATCGAGATAAGAAGATGGCCGGTATTTTATTGGAAATGCAAGGTGATCCCTCGGGCGTCTGCCAAGTCATTGTAGGTGTGGGGCTAAACGTTGATATGACCGGCGCAAATACCGCTGGTATTTCGCAACCTTGGGCTGACTTGGCGGAAGTAGTGGGCGTCGTTGATCGAAACGCGCTAGTAGCGGAATTAATGTCAGCACTGTACTTGGTGTTTCAGGAGTTTTCGTTTGGAGGTTTCTCTGCTCATAAAGATGAATGGTCTCGCTATGACGTATTTGCCGGTCGACCCGTCAGAGTGCAGCTTGGTCAAACATATATTGAGGGCGTAGTTACTGGTGTAGATCGAAGTGGCGGTTTGATTTTAACAACCCCTGAGGGCGAGCGCGTCTTTAATGGTGGCGAAGTAAGTCTGCGAGGCGCTTAAATTGACTCTGATCTTAGAGCTGGACGTGGGTAACACTGCGATTAAATGGCGGCGATTAAAAGCAGCCGAAGTCGTTGAGTCGGGGCGCTTGATTGATGGCGTCGACGGTGTGTGCGATTTACTGCTTGGGGCGGTCGATATGATCCGTGTTGGCTCGGTCGCAAGTAGTGATCTAGAAGCTAGACTAAGAGCTATGCTTGCTCAGTCTGGACTGGAATATAAATTTGCTACATCGCAGCTAGAGTGTGCCGGCGTGGTCAACGGGTATCAAGATGTCCATAAAATGGGGGTGGATCGTTGGCTGGCAATGGTTGCGGCTTTTCAGGTGAAGCGTCAAGCTTGTGTGGTGATAGATGCAGGCACAGCACTAACAATAGACGTCTTAAATAATGATGGCTTGCATCAGGGGGGCTATATTTTGCCTGGTGTTAGTTTGGTGTTAAAGGTACTCGCGGGTGGAACGGGCCGAGTGCGCTTCGGTGCCGAGGATGCTAGGAGTATCGCGCCTGGCCTAAATACCGATAGCTGTGTCCATAATGGTAAATGGTTAGGTTTAGTTGGCGCGGTACGCGCGGCATTAAGTGAAGCGGAATTACTGATTGGTGATCAGTACGATGTTTTTATTACCGGGGGGGATGGCTTGACCCTAAGGCGCTTGGCAGGGGAGGTGGCGGCTTCGTGGTGCTACCACGAAGATCTGGTGCTAGATGGCTTGGCGCCGGTGCTGGCTAAAGGATAGGGGGGAGTCGGATGCGGTGGTTTTTTCTTCTATTGCTAGCTATCAATGTCGTTATCTACATCAGTTACCGGGACGTGGATCTTTCCTTAGATTCGGCAGTCTTGGCTGTTAGTGATGATCAAAATAGAATCTTGCTGCTGTCAGAAACGACTTCGGCTGAGGGCGAGTCTGTCCGGGATGCGGCTTCATTAAAAGAGGGCGCTTCCGAGGTCGCTGCAGCTGGAGTTGCTGAGGAGGTAAATGACTTGGGCTGTTTGCTGCTTGGCCCTTATAAGAGTCGTGATGAACTCCGCCGGGATGCGACATTGGTTGTTGGCGCCAAGATGTTGGCTGAACGCTATGAGCGAAGTGCTGATTTTTGGGTTTATCTTGGCCCCTATCCCTCTTTTGACTCCGCAGCAAATATCAGCGCAGAATTGCGAGCAAAGCGTATCGATAATTTTATTATTCGCGGCGGAGTCCTGCAAAATGCCATTTCCCTCGGAGTGTTTACCACTGACGAGAGGGCTGCGGTCCATGCTAAGCGGCTCCTAAAGAAGAATTATCAAGTAGCTGTTAAGCGGGTGCCGAAAGAAGGTGAGCGCTATTGGTTGAGTTATACGGGGCGAGCGGGGACTGAATTGTATACGGCAGCGGAGTTGGCAATGGAGAAAAAGACAGATAATAACAAAAGCCTAGGGAAAAAAAGCTGCAATCTGATTGCGTCTCACCGTGAGTTAGACTAGAATGCCGGCCTCGTTTGGAAGCGACGTGGTAGCTAAGCTGGCGTAGCTCAGTTGGTAGAGCAGCTGACTTGTAATCAGCCGGTCGGGGGTTCGACTCCTCTCGCCAGCTCCACACACTTTCCTTATAAGCGGTGCAGAAGTAATAAGTCAGCCAAGGTTGAGTTGTTAAATGTATGGCTTAAAAGGAATATTCCGTTTTCTTGGGGTGGGGTTCCCGAGTGGCTAAAGGGATCAGACTGTAAATCTGACGCGCAAGCTTCGGTGGTTCGAATCCACCCCCCACCACCATTAATTGTAAGACTTGCCAGCAGATAACAGTTTCAGCGGGTATGGTTCAATGGTAGAACCTCAGCCTTCCAAGCTGATGGTGCGGGTTCGATTCCCGCTACCCGCTCCAGTTTGGGCAGGGGTGTAATAGATATTTTCGGTGCTCATGTAGCTCAGTCGGTAGAGCACTTCCTTGGTAAGGAAGAGGTCACCGGTTCAAATCCGGTCATGAGCTCCATTAAATTTGGCGACAAAAGCTGATTTACTTGGCTTTTGTCTTTTTGTAGTGGCTTGACGAAAATAGTGACTTGACGAAAAAGTCCGCTAGGAGACTGTCGCAATGGCTAAAGAGAAGTTTGAACGTAATAAGCCCCATTTGAATGTGGGCACCATCGGTCACGTTGACCATGGTAAAACCACGCTGACCGCAGCACTGACGCGCGTATGTGCAGAGGTGTTTGGTGGTAAGGCAG
>NZ_JBFRYB010000006.1 GCF_040892595.1 Zhongshania sp. R06B22
GCAGACTTGCTTGCAGAAGATTGCGGCGGTGTAGGCAGCGAAGAATACAATGAAATGCTTGAGTTGGTAGAAATGGAGCTGCGTGAGCTGCTCGATATGTACGACTTCCCAGGCGACGACACCCCAATCATTGCAGGTTCTGCACTGATGGCGTTGAACGGTCAAGATGACAACGAGCTTGGCACAACTGCGGTAGCAAAATTGGTTGAGGCTTTGGATAACTACATTCCACAGCCAGAGCGCGCGGTAGATCTGCCGTTCTTGATGCCGATAGAAGACGTATTCTCAATCTCTGGTCGCGGTACTGTTGTAACCGGCCGTATTGAGCGTGGCATTCTGCGTACTGGTGACGAGATCGCTATCATCGGTATCCGCGACACCACCAAGTCTACTTGTACTGGTGTTGAGATGTTCCGCAAGCTGCTTGACGAAGGTCGCGCTGGCGAGAACGTTGGTGTGTTGCTGCGTGGTACTAAGCGCGACGACGTAGAGCGTGGTCAAGTACTGGCTAAGCCGGGCTCAATTACGCCACACACTCGTTTTGAAGCAGA
>NZ_JBFRYB010000007.1 GCF_040892595.1 Zhongshania sp. R06B22
TGTCGTCGCCTGGGAAGTCGTACATATCGAGCAGCTCACGCAGCTCCATTTCTACCAACTCAAGCATTTCATTGTATTCTTCGCTGCCTACACCGCCGCAATCTTCTGCAAGCAAGTCTGCTTTGTTCAGGAATACAATAATGTAAGGTACGCCAACCTGACGTGACAGCAGGATGTGCTCACGAGTCTGAGGCATAGGGCCGTCAGTCGCGCCACATACCAAAATAGCGCCGTCCATCTGTGCAG